>NZ_CP151077.1 GCF_038096165.1 Pseudomonas sp. G.S.17 | reverse complement strand
GCCGGGCTTTCTGGTTTCTGCAATTTGCTTTATGCCACCAGCGTTCTCACTTCCATAAAACCCACCTTTCTTGCATCGGCATGAACAGAATCAAGACTCTTGTAGATTTTGCGTTCATCTGAGCGCGCCAAGGTCATGTATTCCCGCCACTCCCGCGATCCATCAGTACGGACAACCGTAAGCACCCACGACGCTTCGCCATTTGGCAACAGAGCCTCGGGTGCGACGATGGCCTCTTTCAAGACACCGTCCTTGAACAGCTTGCGCATTGCAGCGATATCCACGGCCATCACGCCCTCAAAATCGTTGGTAATAACGACTCAAGCCTAAGCGTCGTTGCACGAAAAAGCAATTCGTGCAGTGAAAAAGCCATTTCGACGGGCTTTTCCGGGACGCCAGATGCAGAAATTTGGATTTTATGTAAGGCCGCCCTACTTCCGTGCCGCGCTACGCGCGCCATAATTCAGCTCAAAATCCTCAGGGAGTCGGGTCACGACTTCCCGCGCGCCCAGCCGATGGGCATCCATCAGCGCAGCGGTCAGTCTGACGTAGTGCTTCACGCGGCTACCATCGCCTGCAATGCTCACAGGGATGGTTTCGCCATCGGTTTTGGTGACGTTAAGCACCCATTGGCCGGGAGCATCGGGAGCCGGTTCTACGGCGACACTGGCGACAACGCCCGCGCTGGCTAGCTGCTTCAACAAAAGTAAACGCACTGTCTGTCCTTAATCCGATTCTGCTGCCGGAATGCAATCAATTGCGACGTGGCCAGGTTGACCAGGTGCGCGGAAATGCAATCAAACTAAGCTGTCTGTCTTTCAAGAGGCCGGGCTCTGCCCGCCTCTCGCGACGCCTTCGGCGCCTTCTCTCCAAACCCGCTCTTGCCCGCGAGGCGTCGGGAAGCTGGGGGGTGAAGCCTTCCCCAGCCTCCCTAGCGGAGGCTGCTGCCACTTCTAGCCGTCAAGGGGCCGTGTCCTCGCTTCGCTGCGGGCCGCTCCAACCCCTTGACCGCTCTTCGTGACGGGTAACGCATGTTCGTGCCCTGGCGCGCGTTAGCGGGCCTGGGCGGGCCTTACTCTGCTGCTGGTTGTGGCTTTGGTTCGTACACACGCAAAACGATGCGACCACTGACGGCGATGTTCGGCGTTAGCTCCACATTGAAGCCCTTCCCGTCCGCTGTCGGGAATGCGGCACCGACCTTCGTCCAGGCGGTTTTTGTCTCTTCGCCGGATTTGTATTCGTGTGGGATCAGAGCGTCGTAACGGACTTTTGCTTTGGTTTCAGTTGCCATCGGTGTGTCCCTCGGTGTCGTCATTGAATGTTTTGGTACTTGAATTTGGTGCCAGATGCCCCGGCCAGCTCACCACTAAGCAGGTGACGCGACCGCTGACAGAACCTGTTTGCGGTCTACAACTTGCTGCCGGATGCCCCGGCCCCCCACCACTAAGCAGGTGACGCAACCGCTAGGCGAAATTCGCAAGCGGCCTACTTCAAAAAGCTTTACTGATCGGAATCGGAATTCTCGTCGGAATTCTCGTTGGCTCGCCGTGCGCCTTCGTCCAGGTAGCGATCTTTGTCGCTGTCGCTGACGCTAAAACTAGGTGCGTCGACGCAATAGGTTTTGGTCTTATGCTTCTTGCGGTAGATCATCGGAGGCTGCCAGCACTTCTGATAAACCTTCGGGCAGTCGCCCTGAGTAAACCCCGTGGTAGCGCACATTTTGTAAGCACCGCGCATGTCGTTCTTGTCGTTGTAATCGAAGTCGAATTCGCTACCTGCGAACGCGCTTCCAGATACCAATAGCCCCAGCAGAATTAGCCGTTTCATTGATTGTTCGCCTCCAGCTGCGCGACACCCGCCATGATCGTGCTGACGTAGTTCTGCGTCTCGGAAAACGGCGGAATGCCGCCGTATTTATCGACTGCCCCAGGGCCTGCGTTGTACGCAGCCAGAGCCAGTTCGACTTGCCCGTATTTCGCGAGCAAATCAGCGAAATACTGGGTACCGACTTTGATGTTCATTTCCGGATCAAACGGGTCGATGTTGAATTGCTTCGACAGATCCGGCATGAGCTGCATCAGCCCTTGAGCCCCCTTGGGGCTAATGGCGTTCGGGTCGCTGCGGGATTCTTGCTTAACCATCATGCTAACGAGGCGCGGGTTCAGATTGCGTTTCGCTGCGTACACCTGGATCAGATCCGCGAAAGGCCTGTCTCCCAAGCTGACCGATGCAGCGTCGAACGGGCTCGACTGAGCCGGTACAGCAACGGCACCGGCAATCTGACGCTCAACCGGTGCCGGTTCCTTGGCCTTGAATGCCCCTTTCATTGCCTGGATCTGGTCTTCTGACCAGCTCGCGCGGCGATTCTGATCGCGGAACGCGGACATTGGTCGCGGCGCCGGGGCCGAAGCCCCAGGCACTGCGCTAGGGGCTGCGGCGACGTGCGCCGATCCGCGAGCCTCCGGAAACAAGTACTCGTAAAGCTCGTCAGTATTCGGCGCTTCTGCATCGGCTGCGCTGACCTGGGCAGTCATGCCCAGGAGCAGCGAACACACGATCAGCGTCTTACTTAGTTGCGGCTGGAAGAACGACATAGTTCGTTTGCTCCGGCTCATTATCAACGCTCACAGGCCGAGTGAGGTCACGGTAAACAACGTTGCGGCTGTTCAGATTGAAAAAGTCACCAGTGCCTACAACGCTTGTCGATGTGCAACCCGTTAAGACGGCGATTGCACTAATCAGCAAAATAGTTTTCATCACGACTTTTTCTCCGAGAACGAAATGAGCCTGTGATTGCGATCAATCACAATCCAATGATCTGTACCGATCAGCAGTTGCAGCGCATCAATAATCGGCATGGTGCGGTGAACCTTCGCAATGGGAGGGATGCGCTCCCCTGCCAATGAGACGGCATCATTCGGCGCCGGGTAGTTCGTCACCAGTCGATAGCCTGTTGGCTCCAGCAGATAACGTGCAGCGTCACCCACGGTCTTAGCGTCTTCCGGGTAGACGGTGCGCGCGTACAGCGACAGCGGATCCATGATGTAAGGCTTCGCTGTCTTCGCGTCCTGGGCAAAAGAAACCATTGGAACGAATGCCAAAGCGCACAGTGTTTTAATCAACATATTTCGCATAAAGATCGCTCCAAGGTTCGATGTAGACTTCTTTCTCAAGGACAATTTGCATGCTCTGTCCTGGGCGAATTGTTTGAGTTGGGACAATGTTCAAATACTTCTGAACCAGCGGTGCAAACTGCTCGCGGCTATTCTCTCCAACATCACCGGCATAACTACCTTCTTTATCGCCAGTACCTGAATAGCTGCTCTGAGTTCCTACCAGCGCGTACGCTGCAACACCCAAGAACTGCGCCATGAAGTGATAGTCGGTCTGATCTTCAATAGCGCCTACGCCCTCGCGGTCGGCAACCGATGCCGACTTGGTAAAGTCGATGACTTTGCCGTCTGGTCGAACTGCGTTTTTGACCATGAACGCCATGCGATTAGAAATTGCTTCGTTGACGTTACGAACTCGCAGAATGCCGATATTTATCTCTGTGCCTTTCGGAACAAGAACGTACTGGCGAGTAATGTCGTAAACGTCGCGGTTAACAATGGCCTTTAGCGAAGAATTCATGTAATCGGAAATCGCTTTCTTCGTTAACGTAACCGTCATTTCCGTTCCGGGCGGCATTTTCATTTTGCCCGCGATATCAGCGTTGTACTGATTGTCCTCGGTGTAGCCGACTACGTTCTCAGGCGGTTTGTTAAAGCCTGACGACACTTGTTGCAGGTCTTGCCGAACTTGCACGCGATCCATCGGACGTGGGCCCGACTGGGGCAACCCAGCGGCGCCATTGGCTGCAAGAGACGCGCGCAGCTTCTGAGCCTCGTTGATCCGCTGACGAACCTCTTCGCGGCGTTGCTCCAGGCTTGCGCCTTCGGTGAACGGCCTGTTGAGTTGCGCGATCTGTGCATTCATATCGCCGCTAGCCGCTGCCGGTGCGTTAGCCAGCGCTGGTGAGCTATGAGCCCCACTGGATGCCGCTGACCCCGACTTGCTCACCTTCTCAAGGCCCCACTTGGTTTTCGCGCTATCCAAGGCGCGAAGGGCTTCGCGGGCCTTCCACTGGCGGAGGGACTTCTCTTCCATCGAAACGGTGTCGTTCTCCCCTTCCTGCCCGCCGAGGCGCCCAGTTTTAGCAGCTGGAGCAGCGCCGCCTTTGATGTTGTTGAGCTGTTCCTCCAACGACCCAGCCGGAGCCGGTTCGATTTCGGAGCGGACGGTAGGCTTCCGGTTGCTCAACAGTTGATTGAACTGATCCTGCTTATCGCTCCCAGGTTTGGAACCAGCTACAGGGGCAGGCTCTGGCCGTGTTTTAGTAAGTCCGCCATTCATCTTTTGATAGATGTTCATCGCGGTCAGTACCAACAACAGCGTCAGCACTACACCAGCCGAGGCCCATAACCACAGTTGAACCTTCCTTTTATGTGTCGCGGGTTTTTCCTCAACCCGAGGCGATGATTCTTCTGTCATAAATCCCCCTTAGAACTCGCCGTGAGTTTTGCTATCGGCCCGCGAAATATTGATCTTCGCTTCGTCAGCTCTAAGGGTGAAACTTGGGTAGATGCCCGAGATAACATACATACCGTAAGCGTCGTCGTACTTAGTAGGTACAACGGCGTTCTTTTCACCAACTTCCGTCTCAACGGAAAGTAGGCCACGGTTCGGAGTGTTCAAGCGGATGTAAGTGAATCGACCATCGTCGTACACGTCCGAAATGATGTTCTGAGCCGCGAAGCCTTTACCCTGATCCCAGCTGTAACGGGTGTAAACGTGGTAGCGGAACCGGCGCAGCGCTTCCATAACGGCTTTCTTCTTGTCGTCCTCGGCCTGACGCTTCACCTGGGCCAGCTGCTGTTGCAACTGCTGAGCCTGCACCCCTGCTGCTGCCGCCCCCTGAGCCATGTTGGACGACTGAGCGCTAAGCGCAGCGCGTGCGCCAGGGGTGAAGAACATGCCGTCCGCTACGATCTTGACGCAAATGTCGTTCTTCGCGGCTGCTACGCGATTCGCCATGATGTCATAGGAGTTGCCGTCCGAAGTCCAGGCGCGGATGACGGCGGACTCCCCCAGTGGCTCATTGCTGTTCGGCTTGATGACGATCTGGTTCGATGCGCCTTCCGTGTCCCAAAGCGTGGAGCTGGAAACCGGATCCGTGATGGTGTCCGCTGGAAGCTCAACACGAGTACCCAAATTCATTGCGGTATTGATTTGCAAAACCGAATCAGGCTTCCAGTGAATAACACGGCAAGTTGCGGCTTCTGCGGATACAGCAGCAGCCAGCAGCAAAACGGTTGTGCCTACGTTGGTGATTAACTTGTTCATTGTGCTTTGACCTCTGCGCTGTTGTAGCCTGCCGGATCGTCAATCAAGTCGTACTCGACCAGTTCAAGACCGATAGGGTTAATTCGTAACCAATCCATTTTCTTCTCTGCCAATGCCTTTTTCGGCAACAGGCGCCATTGCACACGGAGAATCTTTTTCTCCGGGGTGCCTTTGATAATTCCGCCCGCGTTCCTGGTCGTGATAGTGAGGTAAACGTTCGACCGGATAACTTCGCCTGCTTTCTTCTCAAACACTGCCGGAATGCGGTCGTAGTGGTCTGCAAAGCCCCATTCAACATCTATCCGATCAGAGTTCTTGTCTGCCGCAATATCGACGGCCTTCTGACTCGCATTGAAGCCCCCTGGCTGAGTGCTCACGAAGTCATTCATCAACGGGTCAGACATAAACACGCCTGCTTCACCGTAATTGCGGCGAATGGTTTCCGGCTGTTGGCCGTAGCGAGCTTTTGCGAATCGCTCAAGTGCTGCGTCAATCGTCGAACGGAAGTAGAGCTGTTCATCTTCCGGCTTGAATTCGCTAACGTCAGAGGTGCCATCCGGGTACAGCTTGACGTAGACGATTTCTTTGTTGTTCTGCGCTTTTGAAAAGTTGGACGCATTTACCCAACCTTCCACGAAATGGCCCAGCAACAACAGAATGATGATTAGCAGGTAACGGTTATTTGCAGCATTCAACGCAGCGTTCTTTTTCGGAACCTCGCTGTCACTGTTTTTCTTAATTTCTTTTTCATCCGCAATGGCTGTCATAGACCACCCCTTATTTCAAAATTTTTCGTACAGCCATATTGGCCGCTGTTCCCAAACCACCGCTCAAGTTGCCCAAACCACCGGCAAGGGCGGAAGCGAAAGCGAACGACGACAGGACGAACAATGCAGCGATAATCAGCATCGCGGACGCATCACCTAGGATGTACAAGTTATCTAAACCGATTTGAACTACCGTAGCCGGGTCGCCATAACCATTGCCTGAGAAACTGACGCCAAGCGATTCAACTACTGCTTTAACCGAAATGGCGGCGACAACCATAGTTGCTTTCAGAACAATGAGCAGAAACCCGAAGCCGGTGAAGAACTTGAACCATGCGTCAAACAGTGCGCGTGTTGGCTGCAAAAGCATGAACGGAACGAAGATAAATCCGACCACTTTCGCCAGGGCATAACCGAAGTCGGCCCACATAGCCGCGAGCGATGCGATTAGATCGAGCAGGAACCCGGCGACCATCCATGAAAAGTAATAGCTAATCAGTTTGATGGTGTCGAAGGCGCCAACATCTTCGGCTGAAACCGCAGCCATCGCTTTATGAATCCACTGCGCCAAAAAGAAGTTGTCCGTGTTGCCTACCAAATACTCCTGGTAGCCGTTGGAGATACCAACCGCCACACCCCAAATTGCACTGGTAGCTGAGTTGTAACCGGTCATAAGGCTGAATGTGATGAACCACCAAACAACCGCCAGAAAATGCGACTCTGGATCCTGCCCTTTGAAGATGAACTTCACTATCTCAAAGAAAAACAGCAGTACCGACCCGGCGAGAAACATCATCCAGGCGAAGCCGTAAACGGCGCCTCCGGTATCCCCCATGATGCCGTCGACGAAGTCCTTCAACGCACCGTTGAAGATCCCGCGCATGGCCTGGGACAGTCCGGCCTCTGCTGGAGCCATGAACACCAGCGGCGAGCAAAACGCGGCCAGCATGGAAAGAGCAAGGACGATCGTCTTTTTGTGCTTCGCTCTCCAGCCGCCAGGGAGCGCTACAAGCGGTTGCGCGATGAAAGTCTGACCAGCCACCACGTACTGACCGTTTGCGTTCAGGGTGAACAGCGGGACTGCTACCGGCGCCTGATTCTTCCGATCCTGGCGGCGACCTTTGATTACGATGATCGTCCCAGCAATCGAGGCGATGGTGCCTGCCAGCAGGATTAAAGAAATCAGGTAAGGGTTCATTACTCCTCGCCCCCTTTACCCAGTGGGCAGCGACGAAGAACGCCAGAAGACTTCAAGCCTTTGCACTCAACGAACCATGGATCGTCCTGGCTCTGGCGCGCGCCGAGGATGTGGGTCTGGATCCACCACCCTTCACTCACGACAGCCTTTTTGCTCACTACGCCCGGCTTGCGGCGAGCGCTGAAATAGCCGCCCTTCTCGGCGGTTTTCCATTCGTTCTGGAGCGACTGCAAGGTCGATTCGGCAGCGGCTTTGCTCAGTCCTGCGTAATGCTTGCGGGAATACTCGTCAGTGCCGCGAGCTGGGTACAGGCCGTTGGCTTTCTCGGTGTACTGGCTGACGCATGCGTCTTTTTCACCGACCGTTTTGAAGCCCTTCGCATCACAAACCTTGATGCCCGCCTGAATCATTTTCGAACGTGCTGCATCTTCGGATTTGCTGTCAGCGGCTGCTGACAGAGCAAACAGAGAAAGCGCGAGCGCAGTTAGATATTTCATGTAATCCCCTTACTCAGTAGTCGGCCAAAGGCGTTTCATCAACGACAATGTCTTCCGATAACTTGGCTTTCGTTTCGGCCAATGCCGCCATCCGTCCCTGGTTCTGCAACGCAAAAATGTGCGCTGGCAGTTGGTTCGAATATTGAAGTTGTGCGTTGTTGATCGCGTTTTGTTGCTGCGCAGCCTCGATCACCAGCTCGTTTTGTTCGGCCATGACCTGGAGCGTTTTCAGATGATCCTCAGGGCCCAACGAAGCACGCTTTTCAGCCACTTCGCCGTAGCGCGTCATTTGAGTTTCAAGCTCGTCATTCATGTCCTCGACGAACAAGCTTTGGCCCACGGCCAGCTGCTCACGCGCGAAACTCTGCTCTGACGACGTGGTAGCTCGCGTTTCCGACTTCGCATCGAACGGGATCGCCCTGATTGCAGTCTCCAGGTCTTTCGCCCGGTCGATCCGCGCATACAGCTTTTGCAAGTCTTTACCTTTGTTGATCCATTTGCCGGAGTTGAAGTCCGGCATAGAGGAACCTGGATAGCTGTCGATCACACTGGCGTACTTTTTGTACAGCCCTTCCCAGTCGCGGCGATCCATCATCCGTTTCAGCGCCGTCATTTGGGTCAGCATGTGGTTGTAACTGACCATCGTTTGTTCGTACTGCTGGATCAGTTGCGCGAGCTGGCTTTCTTCCAAAATCGTTTGCTGCATCTGTTCGGTGTATTGCAGCAACTGGTTTGAATAATCCGCCACGGCCTGCGCAATGGATGCGATATCCACGACCGGAAAGCCGCTAGCGAAAGTAGTCACCGGCTGAATGCTTACCAGCACAGCAACGACCACACCCCGAAAAGTCTTACTGAATTTTTCCTTAAAGTTCATGTTTTATTCCTCCGGGAAAATGCGTTTGACCATTTCCGCAACCGCTTCGTCAATGTCTGGATATTTCGCAAGCATTTCATTAACGATAATTGCTTCATGTGGCCGACTAGTAGAAATCACATACTCCTGCTTAGTTGCGACAATGTTCACTGTTTTAGAGATACCAGCTTCGCGCTGAATGATATAAGCCTGCTTACGCGGAATCAGTGCAGCGATGGCATCGCATTCGCCGTCTTTCAGGTCAAACACTTTCTTATAAGCCTTCTTGTCCATGTTCTGGTCGGCCAGGAACCACCACGTTGATGCAGAAGAACGCAACGTGTCCCAGTCTTTCAGGTTTCCGTAATCATTAACGCCCTGAGACCAAAAACCCATACCACCGAAGTGCTTGAACCAAGTACGTGCTTTAGTAGCTACTAAATCAACGGTGCCTGGAATGCCGAAAATATATTTAGCTTCGTCAAACTCGGCGTATTTGGGGATGCTGCGGTTTTTAGGGTCTTCAAAACGTTTAATGATTCGATAGAAAATCTCGTTCATCACCAGCTGCGCAAGCTCAGGCTTATCCTTGACACCTTCCAAGTTGTACACGGACACGCGCTTTTCCAGCGAGCCGATGCCGTCAACGGCATTGTCGAATAAGTTGCCGTAGATGCCGCCACGAACCCAGCGTGCCAGTTTGACCTTAAGGCCATCACTGCAATGGTTGTAGAACGCTTTCATGTGTTGCAGCTCACGCGGTAAGCGCAGCGTTGCATTTAACGCACGGTCAAGCTCTTGCTGCTCATACGGTTCGATCCGGCGCATTTCCTCGCTCTCGTTGAGCGACAGCATGATGCGGACTTGCTTGAGCATGTGGTGTTTGAAGTGGCTATCCGATTCCCCTTCGGCGGTAACAAAGGGGTTCGCGCCACGGTCGGTTTCAGGGTTGCGAATTCGGAAAATCCCGCCGTCTTCCTTGAAGAATGCCGCCAATGGTTCCGAACCTGGATCCACGTCGATTGCTTCGTAGATTGAGCCTTTAGCCTCTCGCGCTGGCTGAGTGGCAGTCGCCTCGCAGGCTTCGATGCCATATTTCAGGAAGTGCGCGGCAATGATGTTTTTCAGGAAGGTCTTACCCGAACGGGTAGGGCCAACGCCGATAGACAGACATTTATCGCCAATAAAAGGACTGTAGTGAAATGGCGTGCCGTCTTCACTTTCAAAGACGTAAACCGCCTCTTCCTTTTGCTCGCCCCACTGTTTGATGCCTTCGCTCGACTTGTACACCATCGAGCAAGCACCAGCTTGCGAGGATGTGAACTCGGCACTGCGAAAGCATTTTTTGGCGTATCCAGGCATCAGCATTGGGAACAGGTCAACCATTCCGGCTGACTCCCACACCACGCTAAAGCCGCTCTGCGTGAGTGCGGTATTCATCAACCGGCAAGCGTCACGTAGCTTGGTAGGGTCTTTGTTGAAAATAACTACATGGGAGTGGTAGTTGTAGTAGCGATCCGGGGAGTTGGCAGCTTCCTCCAGCTCGCGCACTTTCTTTTTCAGAAGCTCGCTGCTGTTGATTTTCTGCTCAATCTCACTGCTCGCATCGTCGCCTTTCAGCATGGAGCTGAATTTCATCTGACTACGGTGCAGCTCATTTTCCTTGCCCGATAGCATCAGCGCTCGCTCGATCATCGAGAGAGGCCGCGCCCTGGTCATAATGAGGTAATTGCCTTTCTGGAGAATGGGCTTGCTGTCACCCATGCCCCACATACCCTCAGGAACGTATTCACCGCCGTAACCGACCATAGATGCGATCCGAGCGTACACCGGCTCGGGGCCTTCAATTTTCAGGCAGTCCAGGCCATCAACAACAACGGGATGAACATCGCCGTCAGCCAACAGACGATCCCAATCCTCAGATGGTACGGTTTCGGTTTTTGCAGTCTCCAGGTACTCAGGGCGAAGGTTCACCAAAGCCCTGCATTGGGCCCACAATTCAGCGGGAGTCATGCGGGTGTTATCTGGTGAAACGATCTGGAGCTTCGCGTCCAGGTCGGCCAGTGCGCCGTCCAAAAGGTCTGTCTGACGCCGCAACTCGGCTTGCTCTACAAGCCAAGATCCCCAGTTGCTGAACTTCGCCATAAGTGCTGAGCGTGCGGAACGCTCAAATGGTGCTGTGAACAGCATTTTGGCCGTGGCTGCGGTAAACAATTTGTTTATGTTGGCTTCGCTCGGAACGTCCAGCATCCAAAAAAGGCGGCTGGTACTGAGGTTCCGTTCCACGTTCAAAAACCGCTCGCGTTGCTTCGACAGCATGCTGCTACGCGGATCTTTGCGAGGTTTGAATTCAACCTGCGCCCCCTCGTAGTGCCAGTAATACTGAGTCACTACTGTGTCGGGGTGCTGGGTCTGGATCAGGTTTCGCAAAAGGACGGTAGAGCGCTCAAGATCTGAATCGCTTAGGCCCTTTGGGTCGATTCCTGACATTTCGAGCCCACCAATCAAACTGCCTGTGTGAGTCAGGCCGAAACCCTTCCACAGACCGGCTGTGTTCAGCATTTCATTGATTGGCTCGCCCGCGAGCTTTGCTGTCGTCGCTGTGGTCATGTTTAGAAGCCTTGCAGCCAAGTCAACAGAATGGCGATGTTCATCAACAGGATGACGCCGACACATACGCGGAACGCCCAAGCCATAGCAGCTGAACCCTGCTTAGGTGCGGCAACCCAAAGGCTCACAGCGGCAGCAGCAGACACAAAGGCGATGAACAGAACACCTGGGCCACCAACGAAGTTCACCAGCTCCTGCATGAACGCAGAGAACGCTTCTAGCGGCCCGCCGCCTGTACTGCCCAAATCGACATCGTTGTTGGCAGCGAATGCAGCCGGTGCCAGGAAGAGGCCGCACAGCGACCAAAAGACACGATTCATCATTTTTTCAATCCTTGGGATATGGGTTTCACTTTGAGAACGCCCCCGGAGTCGGGAACGAGGATCAGCACCCGGCGACGGACGCTGCGGCCTGCGGAGAGCCTGGACGGCGCGAACATGCTGCGCATCCAGACGATGTAGGCTTCCGGGTCTTCTTTATGGATCAGGTACACCGGAAGGAGGATTACGAACGCGAGAACTAGACTGGCTGGAACACCAATCCACAGCGGCAAGTATTTGCAAAACACGAAGGCGCTAAAAAAGGTCAAGAAGAGCGTGCCCACGAATACCCGCGACGGAATCCCCCAAATCATGTGGTGTTGGGTGAATACCGCTTTATTTTTCAGGTTGGGGTTTCTATGCTCGCCCATTTGTTTACAACTCCCTGTGGAGAAATGCACAACAATATGCGCATATATATACACATATCGAAAGCTGAGGCAATGTTTTTCCGGGCCGGGGCGACTGAATGAGCAGGTCAACGCCGACAAACATCACGCTTCCAGTTCACGTTCTGGAAGACACCGATAAACGATTGGTGGAGCCGCTTCAGTCCGAAAAATTTTTCGGAAGACCATCACGTTCTATGGTCATAAGGGCTTTGCTTGAAATCGCACTTGAGAACGGCGCTAGGTTCAACCCTGAGGCGATTCGTGACTACGAGTCGCTGAAAGGTGAGTTGCGCCGGATCCTGAAGGATCGCACGGAGAGTTAATCTGGCATCGTCCGATGATACCTATCGACACGGCGGGAGCTTAACGCTCCCCCTTGCCTGCGACGGTTTTGTGAAAAAGCCGTCAAAAAGCGTGCGTATTTTGCTTCTGGTTGTAACGACAATGCAACAGAAATTGAACGATCTTGAACACTTTACTGAATCATTCCTGAACAGAAATGTGCAGAAAGCAGCGAAAATCATCGATCACAGCTTCAATATCGCACAAAATGCAATCAAAAGGCCATGCCGGCGCCAACGATCGAGGACGCGAATGCAATCATTCCCGAATCGTTACGCCAAGAACCCCAGCACGCGGATTACCTCCTGGGGAGCCCGCCCGGTCATAACCAGAAATCGCCTCCAGACGCCGTAAGGCGGCTTCTTGCTGCCGTCCTTGAATGCCCTGATTCGTCTATCCGCTCCAGCGCTCTTAAGGCCCAGTAACTGGGCCAGCTTGGCGTCTGTTCCGTAATCGGGGAACAAGTCCTGAAAGTGCCGGAAATACGCTTTCACAACGACCGGATCCGGAGCCTCCCAGCCTTCATGCTCGCGCAGCAAGTGCGCGCGCGGGTAAAGGCTTTCGTCTACTAAGTCCTGGGCGGGGAGCCTCGGCGCTTCTAGATTCGCTTGCAACTGCGCGACAGCCTCCCTGGTAGCCTCTTCGAAAATCAGCCGGTGCTGATCTTGAATGCTCGGTAGATCAATTTTCATTGTCACTCCTTCGGCTGGGTATTGACGCTACCCAACGGATAAACATGAACACGAATCCCGCCAAAAAGTACGAAACTAGCGCGCTGCTGGCCTTGAATAAAAAACTTTGCGTAAGAGCCCCAGGCCACCCCAACCAGTCGATGGGATACGCGAAAAGGTAGCCCGCAAAGTCATGCACGAACGGGTAAAGCACGAACGTCATTCCCGCCAGTATCATAAACAATAGAACCGGTGGCATGGTCACACCCTCAATTTCGCTTCGTGCGAACCCATAATTGGCTTCATGACAACTCCTTAAATAACCCTAATGCAGTGACCGGGGGCCTTTCGGCCCCCTTTTCACCGTGGTGACAGCTCGATATGACGAACGTCTGAAACACGGATGTTGACCAAACTCAGTGTGCCCGTCGCTAACATCTTCCAGTACCCGCCTCGGTGAACGTGCATCAAGGCGTAAAAGAGATAGTCCGGGAGCAAGAGGTCTAATCGGTTTACCTGGATGCCGATATGTTCAGGGTTGAACTCTCGTACCGGTTCGCCGCATCGCTCCGCTGAGCCCCTACGAACAAGCCAGAAATGCGCCTCTGGAAAGTTCGTATGGATGGTCGCAACATCTGAAAGCTTCATCTCGTTCCCCGTTGCCAGCATGACTGGCCTGCTCGGAGTCGAGTGGCCTTCTGCATGCCACCAACACAGCTATTATAGGATCATCGATCCTATTTTGACAGCGGTATTTAGGATCTTTGATCCTATTTTTATTTTGGGAACGATTGCATTTACTCGCCCTGGAAGATCCTGCAGGACTTACGATTGATTGCATTTCCGCGCACCTGGTCAACCTGGCCACGTCAGATTTGATTGCATTCATCGGGTTGTCCTGCCGCCCCACCCCAGCCATACTACTGTTTCCATATACAGTAAATGGTGCGTTATGAGTCGCACGTTACCGCCGTTTCAGCCCGTTACCATCGCTGAGCTACGCCGGATCTGGACAGAACACCCCAGCAGCGATATACGCCGCCTTACGCTTGAGGTCGAGCATTACCGCAGGTTGTTCGCAGAGGTCGACCAGCTCTGCAAAACGGTTCATCAAGCGTGGCTTGAGGAACAGGGCAGCAACCTCGTTGCCTTTCATTTGCTAAAGCAGGTGCTGTATTCGGAGCGTGAGCGCGTGCATGGCTAGCGTTTCCTGCTAGGCCAGTAGCCGCCACACCCTGGGCACGGTGCGCCGTTGAGCGAAGCGCGGTCAGGCTGAATGGCGGGGGCCCCGCACCCCTTGGGGGTGGGTTCCGCGTCCGCAGGACTGGCCGACAGGCCATATTCTGCTTGACGGTGCGCAGTGACCCCCAGTCTCCGTGAGGGTGTGTGGGGTAGCTTCACCACCCCGCGCACCTGAGCCATGGGCGACCCCATCGAGATAACAAGGGCCGCGCCCTTGGTTTGTATATGCCGTCCAGGGGTCACCCCTGGCCGCCGGAGGCGACTTTCAAGCCCCCCTTACGGATCTATACGCTCTCCAGTTTCTACGAACAGTTTCCGATCCGCATCCGACACCATGCCAGCCAATGCCTCATTCAGAAGTTGAATGCATCGACCGACCGGATCGTCTCCCCCGCTCGCGTGTCCTTGATCGAGCAATTCCATATACAACTGCTCAGGATCGATCATTCGATCAAGGGCGCGCGGATCCTGTATCAGTGGATTATTCATTCCCCTACCCTTTCATGCTTGCCGGTTTGCTCATTAAACAGAAAAATCGGAACGATCTTTTCGTTCTCGATTCGGCAAATGTGGGTGACTTTCCGACCGAACTGATAACTACGATGCGCATGAATCAAGAGCTGAAACGAGTTCAACACTTGATGGCCCGCTAGCTCATAGCTGACCAAACCAGCCGAAGCCAACAGGTATTGAAAGCGCCTGATAGCGTCATCAGGCCCATTGGCGTGCATGCTCGTCGCACCTCCGGTGTGGCCGGTGTTGGAAAGCTGCACCACAGCATCCGCAGCTGCTGCATCGCGCACTTCCCCCACCCACCCACGGTCTGGACGCATCCGGAGCATCAGCTTGATAAGACTGGCGAGTTCGATCGGTTTTTGCCCATCCTTCAAACGGCGCTTTGGCGCCTCCAATGACACAACCCCGGGAAGCATTTCACCCATATGCAGTTCTGCCGTGTCCTCTGCTGTGATGACCCTTTCACGCGGGTCAATAAAATGTCCACACGCACGCAGTAGCGTGGTTTTACCGGAACCAGTATTGCCGGTGACCAACATCGTGTCTGCGCTCTCTACACGCTGCTTGATGTACTCGACCATTTCCCCAGTGAGGGCCCCAAAGCGCACCAAGTCAGCGAACGTATATGCATCGCGCGGCTTGCAGCGGAGCGTGACGGTTGAGCCTTTCGGGCTGACCGCTGGCAGTGTGCAGCACAACCGCGACCCGTCAGGGAAGCGGGCATCCATCGTCGGGTTTTCGTCGTCGATGAGTTGATTCAGGCGATTTGCGACCTGGAAAATCAATTCCTGTAGATCTGCTTCGGATGCAAAACGCGCATCGGGCAAGTGGTGCAATCGACCACCCCGCTCTACCTCGATGTGGTCAAACCGATTAATCAGAACCTCAGTGATTTCCGGATCGGTGTAGTAGTCCAGGATCGGTTGAAAGTAATGTCGCAGAAGATCCCAGTCTTCAACGTCTTTCACGGGAACGAAACCAAAGATCGTTTCCACCATGGACAAATCCGTGGGCTGCTGTGCAGCCTGCGAGACGTTCGCTTGAGCAGTCATAGTGAATACATATCCTCTGTTTGGAACTGGAAAAGGCCAGAGCCGCGTACGTGTTCAGCGTCGAAGCTTTGCTGTGCATTCATCACTAGGCGCGTGCTACCAGCTTTTGCCGTGTAGATCGGCCAGCGAGGCTGATCGTATTTTTCGCGATACAGCCGGCAAAGGCCGTCATTCGGAAACAGGTAAACCACCCGCTCGTAGTTGTTGTTTCTGATGTTCTTGAGGTGCGAAAGGAAGATGTTGTAAACCCGAGCGCCTGATTTGTGATTTAACTCCACTTCCAGCGCGACGGTTGTTCCATCTTTCATCTTCAAAATGGCGTCGGGCAGCCGCACGGCGCGCAGATGCTTGAGGGTTTTTTCCGGCTGGATGCTTTCAATTTTTTCGAGTCGCGCGATCACTGCCGCTTGTACCGAAAAGGTGTGCACCAGTGACACCCATGAAGGCAAACGGCGGCGTCGTTTGAGGTCTATTTCTGGCAACAGCATCAGTGCATATTCAAAGCCTGCGTCACCCAGGCTGTAGATGACTTTTCGAATCCCTGGGGCGTTTTCTGAACAAAGAAAACCGGACTCTTCCAGGCGTTTGAAAAAGGCGCTTTGGCCGTCCTTTGAAACACCCAGCATTGAGGCAATTGTTTCCCGGTCGGAATAGTCAAACCATCCCAACCAACGAATCACCGACTCAAGTTTATCCTTGCTGCGGTCGATGGCCGAGGCGCGCGTCCAGCCGCCGTCAGCCAGCGACGTTTTTACGACAGATTCCAAACTCACTTACTCCACTCAAGGGCGAACGACAGGCGCAGGTGATGCCAGCCAACGGCTGTGCATCGCCCTGCGAACTGACGTAGCAGCCGGACAAAAAACCCCGCAACGAATTTGCGCGCATCGAGCGAGGCAAAGCCGATGCAGCGATGCGCGCAAATTACGATTGCGGGATGAAGGCTGACCAGTCCGAAGCGAGCCAAGCCCACCGTCAGGCTGGGCAAAGGCAAAGCGTCGGACTGTTCGGCCCACACAAAACGAGATTGAACCCGGAGCGCGCGAGCCGAGCCCGCCGAAGGCTGGGCAAGGGCAACGCGCGCGCAGGGTGAAAATCGGACAGACACCACCCGATAGGAACGACCCGTAAAGGGGGCGTGCTTTGCGCGACTCAAAGTCGCGCTCAATGGCCATAGCCGGTGATGGCTTCTGCCGACCCACAGGGAGGCACCAACAGCCAAAAGCTGTTGGTTGCTCTGAGCAAAGACCGGCGTAGCCGCCCGAAGGGGCAGGGCCTGGATGGCTCTATCATCCAGGGGCAGCGTCGTCGCAGGGCGTGGTGCCCTGTCAATCGGCCCTAGCCGATTGATGCTTGAGGCAATCGGCCTTAGCCGATTGATGCCTCTGCCGACCCACAGGGAGGCGTCAACGACTTCAAGTCGTTGGCTGCTTTTGATTGCAGCGACCGGCAGGGCGCGTCGAGCGTCACGAAGAGCGCAGCGATGAAGGACGCGATAAAGAGCGAAGAGGACAGACGCCCCCCGAGCCCACGAGGGGGGTGAGGACAAATGGCCCCCAGGCCAATTTGTCCGGTCTGCCTTTACGAAGCCCGTCCAGGGCGTAGTAAAGGTGCGCAGCATCCGTAAGGCGGTAGCCGCGCGGGCGTCCGGTGAAACCGGACCACCCTGGTTTCGCCATGAAGCAGCTGAGGAAGAGACGAAGTCTCGCACCGAAGCGTAGCGCAATGGCAGGAAGCGGGGTGGTCCGGCTTCATCGGACGCCCGCGCGGGTGAATTTTGCCGATTAGCCCGTCCAGGGCGTATGAGGCAAAAGAGGGTGGAGGCTCGCGAAGCGAGTCGGAACCCTGAAAGACAGACGGGGCGCTCCCCCGGCGGTCTATGGGTGCCCACAGGGGCACCCACGACACCCGTAGGGTGGCGAGCTTTTCGGCTTTGCTTTTGGTAGAAAAAGCATGCTTTTTCTATGCCTCTTTCTATTGACTTTCTATTGTCTAGCCTATTGCAAACGCAATAGAAAGGCAATAGGATTATGCGCATAGGTATGCGCATAATTTGCTGGCTATCTGTAGGGGGAGAAATTATAATTTCTGCCTCGGAAGAAAGTTTCCGATTCGGAAACTTGCTCCACCGAGGGGGAGGCATGCCCTCCCCCGAGTTAAGTTTCCGATTCGGAAACTTTATTAAGCGCTTCGGAAGTTTCCGATTCGGAAACAGGGCAAAACGATGTAGAGTTTCCGAATCGGAAACTACAAAGGTGACGAATGGAAATCTTACGCTTTATCTTGTTGAACACGAACCCAGGGCTGACAGCTTTGTTTTCGCTACTGATTGGGATTCTGCTTGTTTTGAGCGTAACCGGCGCAGTGCGCGAAACGGACGAAACAACCGCACTGGAAGTCTTCCTAGTTTGGCTCCGTAGATCAATCGTGATTTTGCTCACGGTCAGCCTGCCGATGTTCATCGCAGGCCTGTATGTTTATTCCTATGTCGTCTACAACAAGGACTGGTCAGCCGCGAATCAATTCATGGATCTTTGGTTCGGTGAGTTCAAAGCGGCAGTCTCTGACCTATGGTGGTCGCTGCTCGTTGTCCTTGCTCTACCAATGTTTATCCGCACGCTCATGTTGCGATTTGTGCGCCCTGCCCTGTCTAACTGGGCGCGCAAATTCCGCGTAAAACAGAGCGGTGATGCTCTCTCGGATATTCGTGTTGAAGTGGGTAAAATCAAAGCTAAAGACTTCGACCCTCGATCTTTTTATCTGCCAGGGCAAATGTTCCTCGGCCTGGATGAACACGGCGAACCGATCCACATGGACGATGAAACATTCCTAAAAAACCATAAAAAGGTTATCGGGCCATCGCAAACTGGTAAGGGTGTCGTCCTGGGCGTTTTACTCGATCAAGCAATTATGAAGGGCTGGGGGGCTTGGTTTATCGACCAAAAACCAGACGACTTTATCTGCGATATTATGGGTGAAAGCTGCGAGCGATATAAGCGCCCAGCACCTAAATATTTAGACCTTAACGGGGTCGGGCCTGGGGCTTATGCGCCATTCGCTCACGGCACTCGCCGCGAACGTCGCGAGCGAGTAGTCAAAGCTTACGGCATGGCTGACTCCGGCACAGGGGCAGACTACTACAAGCGAATCGAGCGTAAGATTCTGGATTTCATAATGCCGTATTGGGACGGCTCTTTGCGCCATTTAGATAAATTGTTGCGCGGTGCGCATCCTGAAATTACTGACGCAAAACGTAGCTGGATCACGGCGAATTCAGGTAGCCTTGATTCCAACACAAGCGAATTTATGCAGCTAGAAACCCTGCTTGCAACGCCCGAAGAAAGTTTTAACGTTTCGGACGCATTGCTGGGTGCTGACGTGGTTTATGTTCGGTCACACATGAAGGACACGATTGTACGGAAAGCTTGCATTGCGCTGATTGACGAAATTGTTCAAGTCACTCTTAGAAACAAGCTTCCAACACCTGTATTCATAGTTCTCGACGAAATCAAGTTCATCGTTTCGGATACCTTAGCCGATGCGCTGGCAACGCTTCTTTCAAAGGGCGTGAACATGGCACTGACATATCAGGCCATCACTGACTTGCTCAATCTTCCCGATAAATCGCTGAATGCGGATTCAATCCGAGGCGGTATTGATACCAACACTCAAGTGACGATGAGCTATCGGGCCAATGATTTTGAAACAGCCGAATGGGTTTCAGACCAGACCGGCAAGGGCCAAAAAACCGTCACGAAAATGGAGAAGGTAGACGTCAACAAAGCGGGGGCCGAAGTTTGGGGTGAAGAGCGCTCCGTTGGTCAGGTTGAGGAAAATTATATCACCACCAACCAATTATTAGCCCTTCCGCCACGTGTCAGCGCTCTAATTCGCCCAAACAAGCTCTCTACCTTGCTCTATACCTGCTGGATTCCGGTAGAGAACCCTAAGGGCATGCCTGGGCGAAATGAGGTAATACCACAGACGCCTAAACCTGTCGCTCTGGTCGCTAATGCAACCGACACAACAGTAGTCGAAGAAGATCCGTTTGCACTGAACGAAACCGCTACAGATGATGAAGATCCGTTTGCCGCAATGAACGAACCTGACGCAACCGAGGATCCGTTTAACGCAGGTAACGAGCCCGAGGCCAGCATAGAATCGTTTGCATCCACTAACGATGACGGCGAAGAAGTAGACCCATTTGAACACGCTGTCGCCAATGCCAAGGACGATGATTTTTCAACCATCGAACTAGACGATCAAGGCGAAGATCCTTTCGCGGCAATGGCAACAGTTTCACCAGAACCCGCAGTCACTGGTAAAGGCAGCAAAGGTAAAAAAGGCGCGCTGAGCGCCGAAGAACAAGAAAAGATCCAACAAGCGTTAAGCGGGATATTGAAAAGCCCCGCTAGTAAACCGAAAGAGTCCGAAGGACAAAACAAAGCAAAGACCGCTGTTGATTTGTCCTCCATAGACAACATTGAAGGAATTTAAGAATGACCACAGTACCCTCCACTATCAAACCACTGGTTTACGCAGTCACCACGCCAAAAGGCGGTGTTGGCAAAACCACCACGCTGACGGCCCTTTCACTGTTCGCGGCCATGCGCGGTAAAAAGTGTCTGCTGATTGACCTGGACAACATTGGCAGTTTTACCAATAACTTCCAGGGTGCAGATGTGCGCCACCCGGAACTGAGCGACGTTCGCGACCTGTTCAAGGATCCTGACCTTGGCGCGCAAATTAAGGTGAGTGTGATTTCTGAGAACCTTCATTTAATCCAAGGCCACTCAGACGTAGCGGACGTAAACCGCACCACTGACTTGACCCTGATTACCCGCATGAAAGACAACCTGCTGGAAAACCTGCCGGGTTATACATCGTACGATTACGTTTTCATCGATACACCAGCGGGCAACGGCAACACCGTTGCTGCTGCCCTTATCTTCGCGAACAGGATCTATTCCCCAATCGATCTGGATCACAACGCTATTGGTTCGCTCGCTGAGTTGACCAAGATGCTCAAACCGATTCGTAGAAGCTTGAACCCATCGCTGTACTGGGTCGGCTTTGTAATTAACCGGGTGCCTAAGCTGGTTCGCACGCTCGGCAAAAAGGTTCCCGAGGCAACTGCCGACAGAATGATCTATGAAGGTCTGGTAGAGAATTACGGCGAAAAGGCCCTACTGGGCGTGATTGCCAGTCGCAACCCTATTAAACAAGCTCTCAGTTCTGGCAGCTGGATTTCGGGCAGCGACCCGTCTGCCCAGGAAGCAGCCGCCGAACTGGAACAATTCTGTAAGAAAGTGCTGGAGATTAACTAAATGTCAAACTCAAATTCGATTGCTGACCTGATGGCCGCAGGCCGTGAAGACCAAGCCACTGGTGAACGCATCCACATTATTCACCGCTCGCAAGTCATTCCCGACGAGGATCAAGACCGGGACGATTGGGATGATCCGGCAACCATTGCGAACGTGGAAAGCATTCGGCGCGCTTCTCGGATCAAACTGAATGGCGGTAAGTATTACGGCATTCGTGCGCCGCTTTGGGTAATGCCAGCGGACGAAAACGGCAAGCATAAGATCATCGACGGTGAATGTCGGTGGCGCTCCACTGAGGACGGCCCTGAAGAAGTGCAGTTTCTTCCGTGCATCATCCGTACCGGTGACAAGAAAGAAATACGCCTCGACCATACTGCCGCGAACGGTGCGCGTAAGCAGCTGACGTTGTTCCAGGTTGCGAACTCGATTAAACGCGACAAAGACGAGTTCGGTTTGTCTACAGACGAAATCATGGCCGTACACGGTCTGACCAATAAAACGCAGCTGAGCAAGTACAACCAAATTCACAAGCTGAACGACCGTGCAAAGGAGTTGGTACGCGGTGGGCACTTCCAAGACGTGAACTTAGTCTATGACCTCGCGAAACTGGACGACGAAGCACTGGCAAAACTCGAAAAGAAAGTTGCTAAAGGTGAATCCTTTCAGCAAGCTTTGAAAGCTGTGTCGCCAAAACCTGCGAAAGACCCTAAAGAATCAAAGGATAAAGGCAAGGGCACTGATAATCCGCAAGGTGGAGTTTCCGAATCGGAAACAGGAACAATTATCCTGCCGCTTTCTTTAGAATGTGCCAAGGCCGTCGCTAGCTTCTTCGATGTTTCGCCCGATCTGGATCCAAAGGAGTTGCAAGCGGCATTGCTAGAAAAACTCGCTGCTCTTGTTCCTGGGGAATCCCAGTAATGCCCCTGGTGCGCTTAGCTAAGATCGAGGACTACGAGTCCTTCGATCTACTCGGGCGCACCATGTACCGTGTTACGTGGTGCGGCAAGATGTGCCCTGGCAATCCAACCGATGATCCAAGTAACGGCTTGCGACTGTTCAACGATTGGCAATGCGCGGTAGCGGCAGGCCATGAGGCTATTAACGATCCAGCCTTACGGCTGGATCTAATAGTTGAGTGGTGCCTTGCCGAGCGAAGCGAAACAAGTAAGAAACTGACAGCGGAAATATTGAAGAAGTACAAGCAGCCGGAGTACCTGATTACGCTTGAGTTTGAGGCTGACGCCTTTCAGGAACCCGGCTTGGCCTATCGGTACGAACTGGCCTTTTTAAATGCCCAGGTGCAGAAGTTGCCAGCGTCTACGGCGCTGCGACTTCAAACCTTATTACAGGTAGTCTGATATGAATAGCATGGAACCGCCATCGTTCGACGTGCGGATAAAGGTACATGACCTGTACCTTATTATTCTGTGGGATACGAGCTACTTTGAGCCTCGCCCGGACGACAAGCGTATCTGCGGACGTCGTGTAGCCGAAAGCCTGTTTTCTGTTGAAGCGTTCGCGAGTAATTCGAAACCTGCGCATCGGCTGGCACGGGCGCTTGCCGAAGGCATCCGCCCTCAACTTGGCGAAAGCATCAAGACTGTCGAAGATGCATTGAAAGTCAGCCTTGGTGAAGTCACTGCCGAGCTGGACGACCCGCTGATAAAAGAAATCGACGTGTCGATTCCAGAACAGCAGGAATACACTTTCACCATTGAGAAAGGGAAGGGCGCTCCCCTGGTGAACAGCTTTATTCGTCTGTTCGTCCTGGTGGATCACATCACCAGTTCACTCAAAGAGCTTCACTATCGCGGGGCTATCTCCAAGAAAGAATATAAGAAGCGCGAAGATGCTTATACAAAGCCTCTGCGTAAATTGATGAATGACTTGAATATCATCATTAAGCAGTATCACAAGCAACGCAAAGAGCTAACCCCTCTTTAACTCTGCATTAGACGGCTCGCAAGAGCCGTCTATATCGTTACCGCATTGAGCGGAATTAATCGACTCACTATTGCGCTTAGGCGCCTATTACTTCCTGAGCCCTTGTTGCCATAGTCAACTGCGTGACTCGCGGCTTTAAAAGATGCTAATGGAGTTCGATACATGGCTACCCTATTGATTGTTGAATCACCAGCGAAAGGCAAAACCATTGAAGGCTATTTAGGCAGTGGTTATCGCGTGTCCGCCAGTGTTGGACATATTCGCGACTTGCCAGAGGTTGGAATGGGCGTTTCCCCTCCTGACTTCAAACCAAACTACGTTTTCACAGAACGCGGTAAAGAAGTTACCGCACGCCTAAAGCGACTCGCCGCTGAGTGCGACGAAGTTATATTAGCGTCCGATCTGGACAGGGAAGGGGAGTCTATTGCATGGCATCTACAGCAAGTATTGGGATTGAAGTCGCCTAAGCGACTTGTATTTAATGAAATCACAAAAAAAGCCTTGATTGCTGCCCTGGCTGACCCTCAGTCGATTGACACAAAGAAAGTGGCCGCGCAAGAAGCGCGGCGCATTACAGACAGGTTAATCGGTTACAAAGTTAGTCCACTTATTGCCGAATACCTGGGGGATCGAAAACTATCGGCAGGCCGCGTGCAAAGCATCGCGGTTCGATTAGTCGATGACCGAGAGAATGAAATTTCAGCATTCAATGTCGTCACTCATTACAACGCCGAAATAAAGTTTGGTGAGTGGACTGCCACCTGGGCAAACAAAGCGCTGCTCGACGGTCAGGAATACTGGACTGATAAAGACTTCGCCCAAAAGGTGGCAGAACTTACAAACTTCAAAGTAATCAGCTGCGCTGAAAGTGAGACGAAGAGTTCCCCCCCCGCACCGTTCACAACATCGACGCTGCAAGCCGCTGGATCAAATGCCCTGGGCTTTGCGCCGAAAAGAACCATGGAATTAGCGCAGAAGCTCTACGAGCAAGGCGCAATCTCCTACATGCGCACCGACAGCACGAATCTATCGGCGGACGCCCTGGAAGAAATCGCGCAGTGGTGCAAAGCGAATGGGTTGCCAGTGCTGAGCAAGCCCAGGACGTGGGATGCGAAGGGAGGCGCGCAGGAGGCACACGAAGCCGTTCGCCCGTCGCATTTTGATGTGACGCAGGCAGGCGAGGACGACGATCAACGCAAGCTCTATCGCTTGATCTGGTTGCGAGCTGTCGGCTGTCAGCTTGAGGATGCGCGGTTCGCTGTACGCACTGCGAAACTGGAAGCCACCGATCCGGTGGACAGCAAAACGATCAGCTTTGAAGCACGCGGCAAGACGCTCGTCCACAAGGGCTGGAAGTCGCTCACGCCGGTTGATACTGCGGAAGATCCGGATGACGCTGCCGCTGCGGATGCCCAGGACTCAGACAATCCAGTTCCCGAGCTGAGCCCAGGGGATGCAGTCCAAGCAATCAGCGGCAAAGTGGTACAGACGAAAACAAAGCCCCCTGCACGCTACACTGAGGCTAGCTTAGTTAAGGAGATGGAAAAGCGGGGCATAGGCCGCCCATCTACATTTGGCGCGATCATCGAAGAAATTAAAGATCGTAGCTATGTGGAAGTATTCAGCAAAAAGAAACAGCTGAAATCGACTCCCCGAGGGAGCCGCTTGATAAAAGCGCTAATTGGCCGATTCTCTTTCATCGAATACAACTTCACTAAGATATTAGAAGAACAACTAAGTGGCGTTGAATCGGGTAAGACTCAGTATGTAAAACTTCTGACACTTATTAATGATCGCCTGAATGGCGAAATCGAAAAATTCAAGTCGGCCCAACCGCTCCAGTTTCCTTGCCCTAAGTGCGGTCGAGGGTTGGTTATGAACTTCGGCAAGAAAAAGAAAGATCCCTCCTGGTGGAGCTGCGCAGGCTACACGCCAGATGATGCCGGGTGCGACTACAGCGCCTTGGATGATGACGGCAAGCCTGGGGCATCGTCGGCACCGGTACTGAGCGATCACAACTGCGGATCCTGCGGGAAACCCCTCATACATCGCGAAAAGGAAGGGGAGGGGGGTTGGAAGTTCTTCGGCTGCTCAGGGTTCAAAGACGGGTGCAAGCAATCGTATCCGGACAAAGGCGGCGAACCGGACATGGCCTCGCCCAAGGTCAAACAGGAGGCATGACGTAGAATGATTGCATTCACTCGACCTGGTTGATCGAGCTCGCGAGCCGATTGCAATCATTTCACAACTAAAAGGCCCCACCTGATGGGGCTTTTTTGTGCCCGCAGCCCAGGCGGGCAGGGGGCCGTGGGAATAGCCCTACAATCTGTGGCCGCTATCTGGCATAGCAACCGGATATGCGCTAGGATAAGCCCGTCGACGTTTAGAGCGCATGGTCGACTGCAACGCTCTCCTACTAACCTTTACAAGGATACATACCATGAATGGTATTCACCTCGATTTCCAATCGTTTGAACCTGCTTTTGAATTTGCTATGGGTGTTGAAGCTGCTGTAGCTGATACACACGCACCATACGCAGCTGCTTACATGGTTTATCTTGGCGCTAAATCTTTCGGGATGGCACAAGTTCACCAACACGCAGATTCAACTGGTTCTGTCAAAACCGAAAAAGTTGAAGCTTTTTCTAACAACCAGTACCTGTACATCGTTCGTACTATTGGCGATGTTTCTCGGGTCTTTAAATATTTTGCTCCTACAGGTCTTCTTCTTTCTGAAGCTTGCCTGATTGCTCAAGAGCACTACAGAATGTCTACGCTCCCACTGATCTAACAATCAGTTTGTAGTTTGGACGACGAACGAGATAGCTTATGCTATCTCGTTTTTTTTTGCCCCTAGGAAATGAACTGGTGTATTCTTGGCTTGCAGCATTAAGGGCTCACGGCTGCTTAAAGCCCTACACTAATTGATAAGGATATGAAGATGAGTAAGCATTTTTTTAAAGCTGAAACAGTGGATGGTTTGCTCCAGGTACAGATGGGCTGGGACAAACCGATGCAAAGCTTCTACTGCGTAATCTTTAAATTTGAGGATGAAGAAAAAGAGAGTCTTTCTACTTGGGAAGATCCTGTTTATTCAAACCTCAACGAACCGCCTCAATCGTTAGAATATTACTTGTCCGTGTGTAAAAAACTCGGGCTAGATATTCCACACCAAATGATAGATGCGATTCAATGGGATGGCGACTTCGACATTGTTAACGAAGAGCGATACTGGAATTAGCATACCTGCTGAATAAAAGGGCCTTACAGCCCTTTTTTTACGGCTGTTGCATATCTGGTCAGATGCGCTATGATTTCCCTGTCAGCGATAGAGCACACGGCTGACTGAAATGCTCTCTATTAACCGTTAACGGAGTTTTCCCCATGGGTCTTCAAGTAGCTCAACACGATAATTTCGGTGTGGTTCACACTGCGAATGAATATAACGAAACATGGAGTTTGATGGACGAAGAGAACTACCGCCGCGAAATTTGCGAGCGTCTTGATCTCGATTTCATTGAACTTGACGAAGATCGAATCCCGTTCTGACAGTAACGTGGTTCGAGCGACGAGATAGCTTTTGCTATCTCGTTTTTTTTTGCCTTTTGTTAACGCCGGAACTTCCGAAGCGCGTAGCTAAACCACGCTGATTGCCAGCGCTAACCCGTCCGCTATATGCACTTGCTAAAAACTCTGCACTCCGCTTCAACGCAAACTCCCTGGCCTTGGCATAAATTGCCGATACAGGTCGATCCAGTAAACGCACAAGATCCATCATTGGCGTGTTCGCATAAAGCGATTTGAGACTAGCAAGTTCAGCTGTCGTCCAGAAGCGTCGACAAGTTTCCATTCCTGTTCCCCTTAAAAGCTCCCCCGGTTTACTCACTTGACAGACTTCGCTAGTCAAGCAAGTAAACCGGGGCCGATTAAAATCTCTTCACCAGCTGTTCCTGGAGCTGAACACGTAGTAGTAGCCGCCAAGCAGGATTGCCAGAAGGACAAGCCAGCGCGTCAGCCCGTTAGCCCACCATTCAACCTCCTGGGCGTCCATACCGTGGAACATCGGCCCGATGCTGCCCCATTGCTGCAAGGCGGGCCACAGGCCCAGCCACGCGACTGCAAGGGCAGCGGGGGCCATTCCTTTAATCGTCAGGATCCCGTCGTTCTGGCTTTCCTGCCACCATCCCAGGCCCAGGAGCGCGATGGCGAATACGATACTCATAAGTAGCTTGCCACCGGCAGCAAAGTCCAGGCCCAGTGCCTCTGAGAACTTCCAGACCATCATGCCCACAAGGAAAGCAACGATAGCAATCACCCCCAATACCAACGGTGCCGCGTCGTCTCTTCTGTTGTTCATTCGGTTACATTCTCCGGGGTTTTGGTCACTGCGGTGCGTCCGTGCTCCAGGAAGCGCATAAATAGGGCCGCTGTACGGCCCGCATAGCCTGCTGACAAAGCTACGTTGACGAACATTATCGTTACCTGGAATTTACTAATCGGATCAATGGTCATTGAGAATAGTGCGAACCAAACTGCTGCACCTACGGTAAAAGGAATTGTGTCCATAAAACCGAAAATACTTTTCGGGCTGCTCATACTTACCATCCTTGCTTATGCTTTAGTTCGTTGCAGGTATTTGCCCACCGGATCACATCTTTATTCAATACGGCAGTGCTTTCCAACTTCGCTACTTGAGTATCAGCAAAACTCATTTTTAGTTCGCCAAACTTATTAATTGCCTCGCTTAACTTTGCTGAACAGCCGACTACAAATTCTTTATTCATGCTTACGATGCCGGTTTGTCTGTGCCCCGGTTCAAACGGCATTACAGAATCCCATGTCTTACGCACTTCATCGACAATTGCCTTCGCTTTTACTTCGTTAGAGTTGCCGCAACCGGACAACGCGGCAGCGACGCACAATGCTGCAAATAATCTTTTCATGGACTTACCTTTTAGCGGCTGGCTTCAATGAACGTGCCGTCAGGACGGCGCGCAACGAGTCTGTCGCCCTCGAGCTTTTTGAACGTCCAGCGTTCTTCCGTTGGTGGGCTTCCATCGTCCGGCATGATCAGAACCTTATGGCTGCTGTTATCGACCTTGATAGAAGAGCAGGGCGGCTGTTCACGCGGTTTGCACTCAGACCCGTACACTTTGGCTGTCTTACCGCTGGCTAGCGTGATAGCCATCCCAGGGGCAATGTAGGAGGCACCTGGTTTGCCCAGGGAAGCCCCGGCCCCCAAAACGCCTTTCACTTGACCCATGGCGTTCGTGATGTCCCGCATTTCAAACTCGGCCATAGCCGGTGACGATGCTACGGCGGCGGCGATCAGCCCGAAGGCCAGAAAGATTCTCGTTTTAGTGTCCATACCGTCTCTCAATTTGTTGGTGTCTTGTTATCAGCCATAGCTTTGATTTCGAGCTGAGCATCGCTAATCCGCACAAGAAGCTCCACCGATCCTTGTCGAGTAATAACCCCGCATGCCAGTAGCGTCACCGCTTGGCTTTCTAAAATGCCCATGAAGCGGTGATACATACCGTCCTCCGGATCACACTTCACAAAATTCGCCAAATTTCTCTCGAATCTTTCGAGTTCGCTCGCTCGTAAAGGGTCGATTGGTTTCTTCGTTGCCATTGCGTTATTCCTTTAACTGCTTCGTTCTTTAATTGATTTCTTCACCCGATACACTGTTGCCACTCCGCATGATGCCAACTTGGCAATTTCATCTGCTGAGGCCGTGGGCAGTTTGCTAAGCAGCCGCTCTATCGACTGCCATAGCTCCGCGTTTTTTTGCTTGCCTGGAGGCGTCCAGTCCGGATCCTGAGCGCGCTTGTTCGCCAAGCCCTGGCGGATCCGCTCGACACGCTTCTCTTGATCGAGGCGGGCCATGGTCGAAGTGAGGTCGATCAACATATCGTTGATAACCGCCATGATCTGGCCGGTGATGCTGCTGTCTGCCTGTAGGTGGGTCGTGGGCAGGTCGACCACAATCAACCGGAGCTGCTTTTCTGCCAGGATCTGCTTGAGGCGAGCCCAATCGCTTTGGCTGAGCCTGGACAGACGATCAATGGATTCGACCAACAACACGTCCCCCGGATCAGCCGCGGCTAACAGCTTCATCAGCTGCGGCCGCTGGAGCTTGGTTCCTGAAATGTTCTCACTGTAGATTCCGGCGATCTGGAAGCCGCTATCCGCCGCGAAGTCCAGCAACTGGGCCTTGGCCCGGTCGGCGTCCTGGTCTTTTGTCGATGCCCTTAGATAGATATGTGCTTTCATTTGCCCTCAGGCTTGGGCGCGTTGAGTCTGGATTTATAGATGTAATAGCTGGGCACAACAGCGGGAATAATCCAAACGAACATTTGCATCATGACAACCTGCATCGCTGCAAATCCGTCTGCTAATTGATTCGGCGCCTCGGATGGATCTACAAGGGTGCTGTTAAATCCTACGAAGAAGATCCCGCCGAGGCCGAACGGATAGAAGGCCAGAAAGATGCCTACCGTCCTCGGTGCCTTGTACGCGATCAGAAGGCCCGCCGAAATGATCATGCTTGTGATGTAGTACACCAACGCACCTTGGGTCAGGCCGGAAATCTCCATCCCTAGGTTGAAGGTGTTGAGGATCCACGAAGAGAGAATCCCGCCTCCTATTGCGAACAGAAAAATTAGAGGAATTGCTGGGCCGAAATTTTGGGTTCTGGTAGCTGCCTTCATGTCTGACTCCTTTCCTATGGCTGGGGATTGACGGGTTGCGCCTGGCTTTGATTTCGGTGATCAGTTACGGGAATCCCACCGCTTTGATTGTTCTGCATCGGGACGTACGGTTCAGGTTCAGTGATGACATCAAAACCGTAAGCCATCAGGAAAATCACAATCGCACCGGCAAACAGACCTATTCCAAATTTCATTCGACTTGTTCCGCGCTTGTAGTGGTTGGCTATCAAATAACACTGGTTTTATGCCTGCTACGATAATCTATCTTTTATCTAGTGGCAACAGACAATTTGATAGTGACATACCAAAACTATCAGTGCTATTATATGGCTATAGATAACTGATAGTCGCTTTCGGCCTGGGCCTCAAAGGTCTAAATGATTGCAAAGCTGGCCGATCGAGCAGCTGCCGGCACGACAGAATGATTGCAAATGGAGGGATAATACGTGGCTCTAACCATCCGTGATTTGGCCGAAAGCGACGTTGAGCAGTTCAAAGCTCTGACCGGCAAGACCACAGCAACCGGTGCCCTGGTTAAAGCAGCTCAAATCGGCGTCACTGCCTCGCAAGAGCTGGCCCAGGCAGAGACGCGTATAGCCGCACTGGAGTTGCAATTGCGTACACACCAGCAAGCAATGCGCAGCCTTAGCCAAGCTTGCGTTCAGGTCGCGGAACTGGCCGCGCAAACCGATTTATTTGAAGGATGAGCATGAACAACTAATTGCAATCGTTTTGGACGTGGCCAGGTTCACCTGGTTGACGGAAATGCAATCAAACGGAGAGGCTGGTTTATGGAACCCGAAGACATTGAAGTTCAAAAGGCGCTGATCGATGCCGGTTACGGATCCCGGCCAGTCGCAACACGCGCCGATCTGCACAGTACGCTTGTCGATCTGTATCACGAAGATCCGGACGGTAACGAGGAATTCGTAGAGCGCCTGAAAAAGATCCTCAAGGTTGCGGACAAGCGCGCCGAGCTGATCGAGCTGGAGCGTGAGTTACGGCTACAGGGCGGTATCAAGGGCTGTCCTGATTGCAACCTTGAGCCCACTATCACGCACAATGGCGGGCTCCGCTGCACGAACATTACTGCTCACAGCGAGCCAGGATCCATCGGCACTTACTGCGGTGGCCTGAAAGACAACATCGTCAGCTGGAACGATGATGAAAGCTGGATACAGTTAGGCGCTGACCCAGCGCGCACAGAAGCTAGAACGGTTTACCCATTTTCAGAAAAATTAGCAAAGGAGTTGCAACTATGAGCATGGAATCGCTTTGTCTTTGCTGCGATCGCTGCCGAACGGATCAGCCAACCGCCCGTAGCTATACAACTGCCGGTGTTTGCTACACGTTGTGCGATCCTTGCCGTGAGGAGTTTGATCGTCCAGCAACATCAGATCATCCGCGCGATACGCGCGACACCACCCTTGATTGGCTGTTTTGAACTGAATTCACGGAGATTCGTGCATGAACTTACGAGTGATCGAGGGCGGTAAGCATCCCAAGTCCAAAGCGCAAGCTGCCGAAGTAATCGGTTACGCCGTAGAAAGCGACCTAGAGGGCGGCTTTCTAGTGCATGCAGCGCCGAGCGTGTGGGCTTGTTGCCTGGAGAGTGCTGTGCTGTACGAAACACCAAGTCAAGCTTGGGCTTCGGCTAAGCGACGTGGTAGTGCCTTAGCCGAGGCTATAGCTGTAGTCCGCGAACACGATGGTTCGTTGTCTTGGTCGCCTGTTGCTGATCCTTCAAAAGCCACAGAAGGCGACTGGATCGTCTGGTTTGAGTTGAAGTCAGGTGGACGCCGTTTGTATGTCGTAAAAAATGGCAAGTCTGTGACTGGTTCAGCGCAGCGAACGGACGCGAAGGGCTACAAGAACAAGCTAACTGCCGAAAAGGTCGCTCAGGCGCTTGCTGATGGCACGGCGGCAGGCGTCGAGCAGGTCACCGCAGGCAAAAAGCTTGGACTCGTGGCGGCCGCCGCAAAGTCCTCTAACTAAGCGAGAAAGTGCCAGCTCCTAGTTGCTGCATTGGTAAAGCGTTCATTGCCCAATCATGCTGGCCGGGGACAGTCCAATGAACGCTTTACCAATGCAGCAACGAAGCAACGAAGCAAAGGAAAAATCGCCCGCTGTACCCAAGCCCTGGCCGTCAAACAGCCGGGGCCAAGGTCGTAAAGGGACAGCGATTTTCGCGTCCGGCAACCGAGGATTTAAAATGCAGACCATGACCTTCAAACCACAAGCGGAACAGAAACCGGCTTATGACGCGCTGAAGCTCACTACAAGCGAGTACACCCACTTGCTGACTTTTGGCCCAACCAGCGCCGGTCAAACTACGTTTACTCGCACTCTGGTGGAGTCCCAAAAGCAACCGTCCATGCAGACTAAACGTGGTTATGACAAGCCGAAACCATGGCCTTCGAAACATGCATAACCTTCGAATCGCGTTAGCTGTATTCATCCTTTGCCAAGCCCCGGTTTTGTACGCCGTCATAAACGAAGGTGCAGTACCGAAGTGGATGGTAGGCCTCTCAATAGTGGGCTTTCTGATCGCGGCAGTTGTTTTCTTCATCCCCCGTCGGGAAGACGTGGACGCTTAGGAAAACGCCCAGGTACGCCCAAGCCCAGCAATGCTGGGCCGAGGCAGTAGGAGCAGGGTCACTTTCGACCCTCATGATCGAGCAGGGAAAATCACATGGATCGCAGTACAACACTGATGTTCCCAGGAATCGCATTTTGCGTTGTCGGCCTATTCACCGAGGGGCTTGCTTTGTACGGTTCGGCAGCAATCGGACTGGCCTGCATCGTTGCTGGCTGTGTCTTCTGGATTCGTGACCGGGCATAGGAAAACAGCTATGAAAACAATATCAACTCAGTACGCAGCTATCGTTCTGTTTGCAGTCGTGGCGGTGATCGGTCTGGGTTGCCGGGGTTTTGATTGCATTTTTAAACCCGGGCAGATCCTGCAGGAACCCAATTTGATTGCATTTCCATTGAGCTGTTGAAGGGCAGGGTGACTTGTCGCGCTGACGTTCAACAGCCACCAAGCCCGTGGGCGCGGTAGCCGCTTGGTTGCCGTATCGCAATTTTGAGGTCATAGCAGTCCGAAAGGACGCGCTACGTTGAAATCTGAGTTAGTCGCAGCATGCAACACCGCCACTTTTACGAGGATTCGCGCTCTGCCGCCTTCTGTGCGCGGTAATCCGCAACTCGGGACGGTGATACACCTGCCAGCTTCCCCAGCACGCCATCTGAAACAGCGCCCAACAGATGCGAGTAGCGAGCAAGGCGCGAAACTCGCTGATACGGCTTCACGCCCAAGAATTCCTGTCGGCTCTGCACCACCGCGAATGGCACTCCAACAGCCCTGCTGATCTTCGCAGCAGACATAGTGCCGAATAGCGATTCGTACCCAAGCCAAGGCCCGATGTAGTTGGGCATGGGTGTTTGCTTGGGTGGTTCGGCCAACGGCTGAGCCTCCCCCAGCTCCCAGGCTTCACGCAAAGCAGTGACCGCCACAATCGCTACGTCAGCAACTCGCGCAATGTCTTCGTCAGGCACTAGTCCCAGGACGCTCCGGTAGGGCCGCACTGGATGATCTGCTGGAATGGGCTTCACTCGTTTGAGTGAAGTCCTACGGGGCCGAGCCGCTATCCCTTGCGCCTGCCGGTATGCCGCGACGCTGAATGAGGACACGCCACTGAGGCGGGCGACATGGGCGTCCGTCTCAACCCCCAGCAAATCCCGGTAAGGCTCAATCGCCTCATCGACAGTAAACGCCGCAATACCTAACGCAACACGCCGCAAACGGATCCGCTCCCTAGTAGTACCGAGAATCCGTGCCAACTCGCGATCTTTCATCGTTCCCAGCATGCGGTCATAGGACGTGAGCCACCCTACAACCTTCCAATCAATAGCCATAACCACCTTTAACACTCCGTCCCTACTGCACTCCGACAACACACTTCACACACCACTCCCCGGCACTATGAAGAATCCTCACTTTCAGAACCTTCAAGGGCAAAATCAAGAGCGGCCCCAAAGGGGGCTGTTATCTGATGTACACCATCTTTAACATCCAGAGCTGCGCGAGCCTGGGACGCGGAATGATTGCATTCGCGTCCTCGATCGCCGGCGCCGGCGACGGTTTTTGATTGCATTTCAACGGCTTTGCCGGTGTGCAGGACTGCGATTGTCTGCGGCCGCGAGACTTCCTTCAGGACGTGGCCATAGGTGGCAACCGTTTGCCGGGAGACGCCTGCAAGGGCGGCTATCGAGGCTTGTGTAAGCTTCGCGCCTCGCTCCTGGAGTCCCCTGCATGCCGCGCGGATCTTCGATTCGGTAGCCTTGTGTCGTAGGCCGTGGGTACGTTTCGCCGCCAGGCTCTGCCTCTCGGCCAACGGCAACGACTTATCTAGCTCCATCGCTCCCCGGCAACATTTTGCGCTGCCCTCGTAGCGCGTCCACGTCCAACGCGCCACGGATCTGACCGTCGCCCTTACGGATGACTGCATCAAATCGTGCGAGAACCCTGCACGGGCGAACTTGTTGTGGTTGTGCGCGAATGCCTCCAGTCGCCGCGTGAACGTGGCAAGCGTGCCGCGCCCGCGCTCCTGGTTCACGATGCTGTACGCGAAGTAGCGCAATTGTTCGAACAGAATGCAGTGCCGGGAGTGCGGGAGGTCGTCCAACTGGGGGCCCGTCTTCCAGGGCGATACTTGCAGCTCTACATAGTCAGCCAGCTCGCCCAAGTCGTATACGTGGTTATGCAGTTCTGAGGTCGACCACCATGGATGCCCTGGAGTCTTGGCGACAGGGCCGCTGTGGTAATCCGGATCGGCGTTCAAGCGCAGCGCGAAGGCCTCGTAAACCGCCTTCATGTACTGGATCGGCTTGTCTCGGGCGTTCTCGGTCGTGCAGACCGGGGGAATGGCGTAGTAAAGGTGCGAGTGGCCGTTGTTCCGGTTCCGCACGATCAGGTTCGGCGGTGGAAGGCCCGCATCGTCCCAGGCTAGGGAGTTGGCATGGTCGAGGTCGAAGATCAGCCACGACACCATCCCACTGCGGTTGATCTGCATGTAGGGATAGCGGATCGCGTAGTCGCGTGGACGTACCAGCGTGGCGGTCTTGTTATCGCTGCAACGTGCGAGATAGGGCGCCTCGATGACGACGCGGTTAAGTGCCGTGCCGTCCTCGGAGAAACGCGCCGAAGGCGTGTATGCCCCTGCCGTGGGCAGGTCTCGCAGTCTGTCGTCCTGCTGGACGAACGTGCCTTGTTTTTTTGAGGTTGAATCCATTTTCTCCGCCGTTCGGCGGCAAGCCTCTCAGGGATAGCATTTTGCAACTTGCAAGAAGCCGCAGTGCTAGCCATAATCAGCTCACCTTGTCGATGAACAGGTTTACCCCGTCGAAAGAGAAAACCTGTTCTAGTTTGTCCAGAAAGCCCGGTTACCA